>NZ_JBEOVJ010000003.1:0-11816 GCF_040295435.1 Streptomyces sp. NPDC002809 | reverse complement strand
CGGCCGGGGGTGGTGTCGTATCCGCCCGGACCTGCGGCCGGGGGTGGTGTCGTATCCGCCCGGACCTGCGGCCGGGGGTGGTGTCGTATCCGCCCCGGCCGCCGCTGTCACCCGTACGGCATGACATCTGTCATCCCGTTTCCACGACCCGTGACCCTGCCGGGCGTGCCCCCTGCTGAGCCAGGCTGGACGCATGACAACGACAGCCCCCGAAGTCACCGCGGCGAAGACCGCCGTGGTCAGCTTCGACCAGGTCAGCAAGGCCTACGGAGACGTACGCGCCGTCGACGGGCTGACCCTCGACCTGCACCCCGGCGAGACCGTGGCCCTGCTTGGCCCCAACGGCGCCGGCAAGTCCTCCACCCTCGACCTCCTCCTCGGCCTGCGCACCGCCGACTCCGGGACGGTCCGCCTCTTCGGTACGACTCCCCAGGCGGCCATCGCCGCCGGACGCGTCGGCGCGATGCTGCAGACCGGCGGCCTGATGGAGGACGTCACCGTCGGGGAACTGGTCGGGCTCGTCTGCGAACTGCACCCCAGGCCCTACCCGGTCGACGAGGTGCTGGGCCGGGCCGGAATCGCACCGATCGCCGGCCGCATGGTCAACAAGCTCTCCGGCGGCCAGGAGCAGCGCGTACGGTTCGCGCTCGCCACCGCGGGGGCCAGCGACCTCATCGTGCTCGACGAGCCGACCACGGGGATGGACGTCACCGCCCGCCAGGCCTTCTGGGCCACCATGCGTGAGCAGGCCGACCAGGGCCGTACGGTCCTGTTCGCGACCCACTACCTCGAAGAGGCCGACGCGATCGCCGACCGCGTCCTGGTCCTGCACAAGGGCCGGATCCTCGCCGACGGCACCGCGGCCGAGATCAAGGCGAAGGCCGGGGCCCGCCGGATCTCCTTCGAGCTGGAGGGCGCGATCGACGAAGAGGCCCTGCGCGCCCTGCCGTTCCTCTCCACGCTCGACATCACCGGCCACCGGGTCCGGATCCAGTCCCACAACGCCGACGCGACCGTGCACGCCGTCTACGGCCTGGGCCTCTACCCGCGCGAACTCGAAGTCGCAGGACTCGGCCTGGAACAGGCCTTCGTCGCCATCACCGAGGCCGAGGAGGCCAGGACCAAGTGATGATTTTCTTCTCATGGGCGCTCATCAAGCTCGAAGTGACCCGCACCCTGCGGAACAAGAAGTTCATGTTCTTCTCGGTCATCTACCCGTCGGTGATCTACCTGCTGATCTCCGGCACCCAGAACACCACCGACAAGGTGCCGCACACCGACCTGACCCTGCAGTCCTTCTTCATGGTCTCCATGGCCTCGTTCGGCGCGCTCACCGCCGTCCTGATGGGCAACAGCGAACGCATCGCCAAAGAACGTGAGAAGGGCTGGGTCCGCCAGCTGAGGCTGACCGCGCTGCCGAGCCGCGGCTACGTCCTGGCGAAGATCGCCAGCGCGGCCATGGTCACGCTGCCCTGCATCGTGGTGGTCTTCCTGGTTGCCGCCTCCGTCAAGCACGTACGGTTCGACCTCTGGCAGTGGTTCGCCCTCACCGGCGTCATCTGGGCCGGCTCACTGGTCTTCGCCGCGCTCGGGGTCGCCATCGGCTACCTCGCCAGCGGAGACGCGGTCCGCCCGATCACGATGATCATCTACTTCGTCCTCTCGATCCTCGGCGGCCTGTGGATGCCGAGCGCGACCTTCCCGCAGTGGATCCAGAACATCTCCGAGTGGCTGCCCACGCACGCGTACGCTGCACTCGGCCAGGCCGTCGAATTGGGCGGCGCGCCGCACGCCAAGGACGTCGCCATCCTCTTCGCCTACTTCCTGCTCTTCGCGGGCGGCGCCGCCTGGCTCTACCGGAAGGACACGTTGAAGGCGTGAACGAGGACGAGATGTCCGTGGGCGTCGGGCGCCCGCCGTCGACCGCCAAGCAGACCCGGATCAAGCTGATGTGGATCGGTGTCTGGCTGGCCTTCATGAGCGCGCCGGTCAAGGACCTCGCCGACGGCAACCACACCCCGTGGGCGACCGCGCTCGGCGTCCTCGGGCTGATGGTCTTCGTCGGCGCCTATCTGGTCCTGGTCTTCCGCCACACCTCCAAGGCGCTCGACCCCTTCCGGGTCCGTGCCGCCCTCGCCTTCCTCGGGGCACTCGCCGTCCTGCTGTCGCTGACGTTCGGGACGCCGTGGCTGGTCCTGTTCGTGTACGTGGCGGTGTCCGTCGGCGCCACGCTGCCGATGCGGACCGCCCGTTGGCTGATCCCGGCCGTCACCGCAGTGCTCGTGGCCATCGGCCTGACCGGCGACCACCCCCGCGAGATCATCACGGCACTGGTCTTCCCCGCACTGCTCGGCGGCTTCGCGATGTCCGGCGTACGGCAGATGATCCGCACCACGATCCAGCTCCGTGAGGCCCGCGCCACCGTCGCCCAGCTCGCCGCCAACGAGGAACGGCTGCGCCTCGCCCGTGATCTGCACGATCTGCTCGGCCACTCCCTCTCCCTGATCACCCTCAAGAGCGAACTGGCCGGGCGGATGCTCCCGGACCACCCGGAACAGGCGGCCGCGCAGGTCGCCGACATCGAACAGGTGAGCCGCCAGGCCCTCGTGGACGTACGCAGCGCCGTCACCGGCTACCGCCGGCCGACCCTCCCCGGCGAACTGGCCGGGGCCAGGACCGCCCTCGCCGCCGCCGGAATCACCGCCGAGATACCGGCCGAGGCCCCCGAGGACCTCCCGGAGGACTTCCCCGAGAAGGCGGAGGAGGTACTCGCCTGGGCACTGCGGGAAGCCGTCACCAACGTCGTACGCCACAGCGACGCGGGCCGTTGCACGGTCACCCTCGCCCCGCGCCAGACCCTCGACGGGCGCGTCCTCGAACTCACCGTGGCCGACGACGGCCGCGGCGCCGCCGGCACGAAGCGGGGCAACGGCCTTACCGGCATGGCCGAGCGGCTCGCCTCGGTCGACGGGACACTCGCCACGCGGGCCACCGACTCCCGCTCGGGCAAAGGCTTCACCACGGTCCTCAGCGTTCCGCTCGAATCCGGCCTAGGATCCCGGGAATGAGCATGATCAGACTCCTCCTCGCCGAGGACCAGTCCATGGTGCGCGAGGCCCTTGCGGCGCTCCTCGGCCTGGAACCCGACATCGAGGTGGTCGCCCAGGTCGCCCGCGGCGACGAGGTGCTGGCCGCGGCCGGGGAACACCGCATCGACGTGGCCCTCCTCGACATCGAGATGCCCGGCATGACGGGCATCGAAGCGACGGCTGAGCTGCGCCGCGCCCTTCCGGACGTCAAGATCGTCGTCGTCACCACCTTCGGCCGCCCCGGATACCTGCGGCGCGCGATGGAGTCGGGCGCGGACGCCTTCCTGGTGAAGGACGCACCGGCATCCCAACTCGCCGAGGCCGTACGCAAGGTGCTCGCCGGGGAACGGGTCATCGACCCCACCCTCGCGGCCGCCGCCCTCGCCGACGGCGCCAGCCCGCTGACCGAGCGTGAACGCGATGTGCTGCGCACGGCCGCGGACGGCTCGACCAACGCGGAGATCGCCGCGACGCTGCACCTGTCCCAGGGCACGGTGCGCAACTACCTCTCCATGGCGATCCAGAAGATGGCGGCGCGCAACCGTGCGGAGGCCGTCCGCATGGCACGGGAGAAGGGCTGGCTGTAGGGCGTGCGCCCGCCGGGCGGCGCGCCGTGCGGCCCGCTGTGCGCCCTGCCGAGCCGCCCCCGGTGCTGTCCTGTGGCCCGCGGTGTTGTCCTGCCGCCCGCGGTGCTGCCCTGTTGCGGGTCGGCCCCTCACTGGGCGGTCGACACCAGCCCGCCCCTCGTACGCCATGATGACGAGCCCGCGCAATCGTGCGGAGGCGGTCCGGATGGCGCGGGAGAAGGGCCGGCTGCAGGGCGTGCGCCCGCCGGGTGGCCCGCTGTGCGCCCTGCCGGGCGGCCCGCCATGCTGTTCCGTGGCCGACCGGCCCCTCACGGGGGTGGCGGCCTCAGGCCCCAGGTCCGCGCGCGCCCCGCCGTGCTGCCCTGTGGCGGGTCGGCCCCTCACGGGGGTGGCGGCCTCAGGACCGCGTGCGTCCCGCCGTGCTGTCCCGTGGGCGGCTGCCCCCCTCACCGGGCGGCCGACACCAGCCCCGCTTCGTACGCCATGATGACGAGCTGCACCCGGTCCCGGGCGCCGAGCTTGGCGAGCAGCCGGGTCAGATAGGTCTTGGCCGTCGCGACGCTGATGAAGAGCCGCTCGGCGATCTCCGCGTTGGACAGTCCGCTGCCGACCAGCACCAGCACCTCGCGCTCCCGGCCGGTGATGGCGGTGAGCGGGCGCTGCGGGGGCGACGAGGCGGGGCGCCCGGCGAACTCCTTGATCAGCCGCCGGGTGACGCTCGGCGCGATCAGGGCGTCCCCGGCCGCCACCACTCGCACCGCCGCCAGGATGTCGTCAAGCGCCATGTCCTTGACCAGGAAGCCGGCCGCGCCGGCGCGCAGGGCGCCGTACACATACTCGTCGTCGTCGAACGTCGTCAGGACCAGCACATGAGCGGCGCCGGATCCCGCGGTGATGTTCCCGGTGGCCTCGATGCCGTTCATACCCGGCATCCGGATGTCCATCACGACGACATCGGGGGCCAGTTCGGCGGTCAGCCGTATCGCCTCGTCGCCCGTTCCCGCCTCGCCGACGACATCGAGGTCGTCGGTGTCGGCCATGACCATGCGCAGGGCGGTACGCACCAGCGGCTGGTCGTCGGCGAGCAGGACGCGGACCGGGGCGGCGGCTCGGGGCGTCTCGTTGCTCATGCCGCGTCTCCCGTGCCCGCCGCGGCCGGCACCGGCAGCCGGGCCGTCACCCGGAAGCCGCCCTCGGGCCGCGGCGCGGCGGCGAACTCGCCGTGGAGCAGGGCGACCCGCTCCCGCATACCGACCAGGCCGAAGCCCGAGTCCGCTGCGGTTCCCACGCCCCGGCCGCGGTCCGCGATCTCGATGACGAGATCCTCGGGGCCGTACGCCACGGACACTCGGCAGGAACCGGTCGCGGCATGGCGGACCACGTTGGTCACCGACTCCTGGATGATGCGGAACGCCGACAGGTCGATGTCCGGCGGCAGCGGCCGGGGCCTGCCCCGCCAGTCCACCTCGACCCGGACACCGGCCGCGGTCGTGGCTTTCGCCAGCCGGTCGACATCAGCGAGCCCCTGCGCCGGGTGCAGGGGCGCGGACTCCCGCGCCGCCCCCTCGTGGGCGGACTCCCGCGCCGCCCCCTCGTGTGCGGGCTGGCCCTCCCGCAGCGCGCCGAGCATCCGGCGCAGCCCCGACAGCGTCTCCCGGCCCGCCGTCTCCACCGCGCTCATCGCCTCGCGCGCGGCATCCGGCTGGGTGTGAACGACCCGGGCCGCGGCACCCGCCTGCAGCGCGATGATCCCGAGGCTGTGCGCGACCATGTCGTGCATCTCGCGAGCGATCCTCAACCGCTCCTCGACCAGGGCCTGTTCGGCGGCCTGCGCGGCAAGACTCGCGCCGTGCCGGCGGGCCTCGTAAGCGGAGCCGCCCACCAGCCAGGCGACGACCGCGGTCAGCGCGACGACCAGCTCCGCCGACGTGCCGACATCCCACCCTGCGAGCAGCCGGACGGTCAGGAAGCCGGTAAGGGTGCCGAGCGCCATCAGGAGGGCGATGAAAGCGATCCGGCGCGACCGGGTGGCGGCGATGAAGTACAGCGCCACATCGGCGGCCAGGAACTGGGCGAGCGGTATCTCTCCCACGCTCAGCGAGAACGTGGCGAGCGTGGCGGCGCCCAGCACCAGCGCCAAGGCCTTCAGCGGACGCCGGTCCAGCAGTACGCAGCCGGCCGCCGCCAGAGCCGTGGCGAGCAGCTGGGTCAGCAGACCGTCCCACCGGTAGATCAGCACTCCGGGCCGGACGGACGGCTCGTACTCGCCGGGCAGCCGCACCCGCATGAGGAAGGTGAGCAGCATGCCCGCGTACCAGCCCATGCCTACCCACCAACCAGGCGGCACGCGCTTGAGACGAGGCAGAGAGGGGGAGTGGGACATGCGCCGATCGTAGCCACCGCCCCCCGGACCGGCATCTGACCACGGTCGTACAACCTGGGTCGACACCGGGCCGGACAGGTGTCACCGCCGGTCCGATGCCGAACGGTGGGTGCGGACAGGACAGTTGACGGTGTGATCGAAGTCAACGGACTGACCAAGCGATACGGCGCCGCCACCGCCGTCAAGGACCTCACTTTCACCGTACGGCCGGGCGAGGTCACCGGCTTCCTCGGACCCAACGGGGCAGGCAAGACCACCACGCTGCGCATACTGCTGGGCCTGGTCGAGCCGACCGCTGGGACGGCCACCCTCCAGGGCCGGCCGTTCCGTGAGCATCCGCGCGGACTGCGGCATGTCGGCGCCCTGCTCGACGCGGGCGACGTCCACGGGGGTCGCACCGCCCGCGCCCATCTCGCGATGCTGGCCCGCAGCAACGGGATCGCGCGCCCCCGGGTCGACGAACTGCTCCAGGAAGTGGGCCTCGAAGGAGCCGCTCGCCGCCGCATCGGCGGCTTCTCGCTCGGGATGCGCCAGCGCCTCGGCATAGCCACCGCACTGCTCGGTGACCCCCAGGTGCTGCTCTTCGACGAACCGCTCAACGGCCTCGACCCGGAAGGCGTGTTGTGGGTGCGCGGGCTGTTCCGCCGGCTAGCCGCCGAGGGGCGCACGGTGTTCGTGTCCAGCCATCTGATGACCGAGATGGAGCACACCGCCGACCGGCTCGTCGTCATCGGCCGCGGCGAACTCATCGCCGCCGAGAGTCTGACCGCGTTCTCCGCCCGCTCCACCCGGCTCAGCGTGACCGTCGGCACCCCCGACACCGCCGCCCTCGCCCCGCTGCTCACCGCGGAGGGCGCCTCGGTGGTCCAGGACGGCGACCGGCTCACGGTCACCGGCCTCACCGCCGCCCGGATCGGTGAGCTCGCCCTTCACCACCGCGTCCCGCTCCATGAACTCACCACGCTCCGTGCCTCGCTGGAGGAGGCGTTCATGGAACTCACCTCGGACAGCGTCGAATACCTCGCAGGAGACCCACGATGACCACGGCAACCGCCCCGACCACACCCGCCGGCCGCGTGCCGCACGACGAACCCCGTGCCCGCTTCCGCGACCTGCTCGCCGCCGAATGGCTCAAGACGTGGTCGCTGCGCTCCACCTCCTGGATGTATGCGATCACCGCGCTGGCCGTCATCGCGTTCAACGCCGGTACGGCCTACGACCACTACAAGTACTGGTACGAGTACGACGACCGCGGCCGCGAGTCCTTCATCGCCAACGGCTCGCCCCTCATGGACGCCTTCACCGGGAACGCCGCCATGGTGCTGGTGCTGGCCGTCGCCGCCATCGGTGCCGTATCGATCACCGGTGAGTACGGCACCGGCCTGATCCGCACCACGTTCACCGCCGTCCCCGCTCGCCGCTCGGTGATGGCTGCCAAGGCCCTCGTGCTCACCGCCGTCACCACCGTCTTCGGCACACTTGTCGCCCTGGCGTCGTTCGCGTCGACGCAGGCGATCCTCTCCGGCAGAGGCGCCTCGGTCTCCCTCTCCCACCCCGGCGCCCTGCGCCTCGTCGTCGCCTCCGCACTGCTCGCCCCGGTGGCCGCGCTCGCGGGCCTGGCGATCGGCTCGGTGATCCGCCACACCGGAGGCTCCGTCATCGGATGCGTGGTGGTGCTGCTTCTGCTCCCGATGATCCTCAGCGACCGTCGCCACCTGACGGCGGTGCTCCAGCACACGCTGCCCTTCAGCGCGTGGGAGCGGCTGTCGGTCTCGGATCTCCACGCGTCCGTCCTCTACCCGTGGACGGCCTCCGGAGCCTGGACCGTCTACGCTCTCTGGGCACTGCTGGCTGGCACGGCCGCGGTGATCGCGGTGCACCGCCGTGACCAGTGACGGACCGCTGTGAGCAGTGACGGACCGCCGCCGGGAGCCGGGCCCACTGCACCCCGGATCCCCGATTCGCCTTCCCTGCAAAGCATTTCAGAAACATTCTGGAAATCCTTGCGAGATCTCTTGACGTGTCCATCGCCCTGACGGCAGGCTCCGAACTCCCCCCACGGTGGCCAGGCGCGTGGCCGCCCACGTCGGGTACGGACCCCATATCCGTACCCGCGAACGAAGGAGCAGCAATTGAGTTCCCGCGCCGCTCGCGCGACACTGGCCGGCCTGCTCGCGGCCGCCGGTATCACCGCCCTCGCCCCCTGGAGCTCCCAGGCGACCCCGCCGGGCGACAAGACCGTCACCGCGACCCTGTTCGAGTGGAAGTACGATGCGGTGGCCCAGGCCTGTACGGACTCGCTGGGTCCGGCCGGCTACGGCTACGTCGAGGTCTCGCCCGCCTCCGAACACATCCAGGGCGATCAGTGGTGGACCTCGTACCAGCCCGTCAGCTACAAGATCGCCGGACGCCTCGGTGACCGAGATGCGTTCACGGCCATGGTGGAGAGCTGCCATGCGGCCGGGGTGAAGGTCGTCGCCGACGCCGTCATCAACCACATGTCGTCCGGCTCCGGCACGGGAACCGGCGGCACGTCGTACACGAAGTACGACTACCCCGGGTACTTCCAGGACCAGGACTTCCACTCCTGCCGCAAGGACATCAGTAACTACGGTGACCGCAACGACGTCCAGACGTGTGAACTGGTCGGTCTGGCCGACCTCGACACCGGCAGCGACGCCGTCCGTACGACGATCGCCGCGTACCTTTCCGACCTGCGCGGTCTGGGCGTCGACGGTTTCCGTATCGATGCCGCCAAACACATGGCCGCCGACGACATCGCCGCGATCAAGGGCAAGATGTCCGACCCGGGGTTCTGGGTCACCGAGGTCATCTACGGCGGTGGTGAGGCCGTCCAGCCCGACGAGTACACCGGCGTGGGCGACGTCGACGAGTTCCGTTACGGCGGGCACCTCAAGAGTGCCTTCCAGGGCGGCGGCATCACCGGCCTGAAGAACATCGCCGACGGCAAGATGGCGAGCGCGAGCGCCCGTACGTTCGTCGACAACTGGGACACCGAGCGCAACGGCTCGACACTGACGTACAAGGACGGCGCGGCCTACACCCTGGCCAACGTCTTCATGCTCGCCTCGCCCTACGGCTCCCCGAACGTCTACTCCGGCTACGAATGGTCGGACAAGGATGCCGGTCCGCCGAACGGTGGCTCGGCCGCGTGCGACAGCGGCGGCTGGACCTGCACACACGCGCAGACGGCGATCACCGGCATGGTCGGCTTCCACAACGCCACGGCGGGCGCGGAACTGACCGACTGGTGGGACAACGGCTCGTCGGCGATCGCCTTCGGCCGCGGCGACAAGGGCTTTGTCGCAATCAACAACGGTGACGGCGAGCTCCAGCAGACGTTCGCCACGTCGCTTCCGGCAGGCACGTACTGCAACGTGGCGCAGGCATCCCCGGACGCCTGTGACGGCAACACGGTGCAGGTCGGCGACGACGGCACGGTGACGGCGACCGTACCGGCGAAGGGTGCGATGGCCCTGCACGGCTGATCAGTACGCCTGGCGCGTACGGCTGATCACCAGCCCAGCCCGTACGGCTGATCACCGCGCCCGTTGCGTACAGCTGATCACCGCGCCCAGCGTGTATGGCTGATCAGCACGCCCAGCACGCCCAGCACGCCCAGCACGCCCAGCACGCCCAGCACGCCCAGCACGCCCAGCACGCCCAGCATGCCCAGCGTGTGCGGACAGCTGATCATCACGCCCCGCGCACCACCGACCGTAAGCGCCTCCACTGGAGCGGAGGCGCCCGGCCGGTGGTGCGTTCTCACGTGGCGGGGGCGTCGAAGTAGTGACCCTTGTCGAGGTCCTCGATCAGCCCCGGACGGGTCGGCTGCCACCCGTACGACTCGCGGGTCAGGGCGCTGGAGGACGGCCCGTCCACGCCCACGAGGCCGCCCAGCCAGCCGAAGTGCGCGTCCGCGTCCTGCGGAGAGACGGAAGCGACGGGGAGGCCGAGCCGGCGCCCGATGGCGTCGGCGACATCGCGGATCGGGACGCCCTCCTCGGCGACCGCGTGCAGCGTCGATCCCGCGGGTGCGGTCTCCAGTGCCAGACGGACGAGGTGTGCGGCGTCGCCGCGGTGTACGGCGGGCCAGCGGTTGGCACCGTCGCCGACGTAGCCGGAGACGCCCTTGGCGCGGGCGATGGAGACCAGAGCGGCCATGAAGCCGTGATCGCCTTCGCCGTGCACCGTCGGCGGGAAGCGCACGACGGACGAGCGGACGTCGCGCGAAGCGAGGGAGACGGCCAGCAGGGCGGTGGTCAGCCGGGCCCGCGTAGCCTCGAACGGCGCCGGCCAGTCGGGGCTCTGCCCGTCCTGCTCGGTGGCGACCCGCCCCGGTGCGAGCCCGAGCGTCCCGGAAGCGATGACGAACGGCTTGCCGGATCCCGCGAGCGCCTCCCCGAAGGCCTCGACGGCGCGGCGGTCCGCGTCGGCGGCGCCCTGGAAGTCCCCCGAGAAGGCGATGTCGTGCTTGAACGCGAGGTGAATCACGCCGTCCGCGGCGGCCGCCGCGTCGCGCAGGGCGCCGAGGTCGTCCAGGTCCCCGCGCAGCACCGCGGCCCCCGCGGCGGTGAGCGCCTCGGCCGAGGCGTCCGAGCGGGCGAGTCCGACGACCTGGTGGCCCGCGTCGATGAGCTCGGGAACGACGGCGGAGCCGATCCAGCCGGACGCACCGGTCATGAATACACGCATGGGAATCCTCCTGGGTGGGCCGACCGTCCTGGCGGCGGCCCTCGTGGCCTTACGACAGGGCGGTCGATGTCAGCGACTGTCATCAACCTACCTCTGATGTCAGTAACTGTCATCCCATAGAATCGGAGCCATGAGTCGATGGGAGCCGAACGCGCGCGGCCGGCTGGAGCAGGCCGCAATGGAGCTCTACGGCGAGCGTGGCTACGAGAAGACGACCGTGACCGAGATCGCCGGACGGGCGGGGCTCACGGAGCGCACGTTCTTCCGGCACTACGCGGACAAGCGCGAGGTCCTGTTCGGGGGCTCCGTCGCGCTCCAGGGGCTCCTCGTGGACACCCTCGCCGAGGCACCCGCGTCCGCGTCGCCGATCGACGCGGTGGCCGTCGCGCTCCAGGCGACCGCGGCCGTGTTCGACGAGCGGCGCGAGCAGTCCCGGCGGCGCCAGGAGATCATCGCTGCCAACGTGGAGCTTCAGGAGCGGGAGCTGGTCAAGCTCGACTCGCTCGCCGCGGCCCTTGCCGGGGCGCTACGTGAGCGCGGCGTCCCGGAACCGGCCGCGAGCCTCGCGGGCGAGGCGGGCGTCGCGGTCTTCAAGGTCGCGTTCGGGCGCTGGATCGGCGGCAGCGGTGAGCCGGGCATGGGTGCGTGCATCCAGGAGGTGCTCGACGAGCTCAAAGCCGTGACGGCCGGCGGCCGGACCTGACAGCGGTGCGCCCCGCCATAACCATGACGGGGCGCACCTGGCTGCCGGGCCGTTCCCGGGCGGCTTTGAGGCAACCTGGTCCCGGGCAGCTTTGCGGCAACCCGGACCCGGGCGGTTTTGCGGCAACTCGGCTTGGGCCGCCTGGCGGCAACCCGGACCCGGCGCCTCTCACCTCTCTCGCATCCCTACGGGAACGACACCACCTGTGACGGCACGGTGGACGTCCCCGACGTGGGCGAACCCGTGTTGTTGATGACGTGTTCGTACTGGCCCTGGCCGCCGAGTGAGACGACGAGCAGGTCGTGGAACTTCACGCCGGGCTTCACCGGTGCTTCGAA